>CALSTV010000002.1 GCA_943789365.1 uncultured Flavobacteriaceae bacterium
AGTTCAAATACAACGGTGTTGAGTTTGAAGAATCTTTAGGGCTTAATTTGTATGAAATGGGAGTTAGGAGTTATGACCCAGCGATTGCTAGATTTACTTCTATGGATCCTATTACTCATTGGGATAATTCACCATATGTTTCTTTTGATAACAATCCTGTTTTTTGGGCAGACCCGAGTGGAGCAAATTCTATTTATAATTGGGATACAGGTCAATATGTGATAGATGGACAGGTGGTTTCACAACAAGAAGCTATAGACTATGTTCAAAATGGAGGAAATGCAGATGGAAATAATAACAATAGCCCAGATTCAGAAGTTGAATCAAGTAATGATTACAAAGATCCTCTTTCATCTGATTTTTCTAATCCAGAAGATGATATTAAGGATTATGAAAATAATGAAAATACTATAACTAGAAATTCAATAATTTTAGATGTACTAGGTAGATTAACGACTAAAGGTCAAGTACAAGCAACTATAATGAAAGTTGTTGATGAATGGAAAAGAGCAGGAGAAATTATTACTCCACAACAAGAAAGACAATTAATAGAACATGTTGATGATGCTTTGACTGCTTTAGGAGTAATAGCTACGACAGCGGCTCCTGAAGTAAAAATAGCAGCTACTCTTATTTCTACATCATTAGCGGTACAAAACATCTATTTAGATGGAGTTAATACAAATGTTTTGAAACCTAGAATTAAAAGGGATAGCCCATATTATTATCATGATAAGATTGACCCATCCTATGTTATAGGAGGTCAGCATGGAGGAGGAGGAGCTAATGCTAGCTTTTAAGAGAATGAAAAAATAAGAATAATAAAGAACGAATTATTGTAAGATTGTAATAGTTCGTTCTTTTTCATTAATAGATAAAATGAAAGTTATATTTAAAGTATCAATATTTGTTTTTTTTATATTGAATATCGGTTATTTGGGGATGTGCTCTGTTAAAAATGTTAATAGTAGAGTTTGTGTTTTTTGTGAAACAACAACAAATATCTGTGTTTATGATTATGAAAAAATATTTACAGATAAGGAAAGAAACATGTTGTCTGAAATTATTAAAAAATATAAAGAGTTAACTAAAAAAGAGATACTAGTTATCACTACGCCTTCTATAGGAGATTTTTCTGATATTCAAGAATATGCAAACAATATAGGAAGTACTTATAGTATTGACGTTAAAAATGAAAATGTTGTTACTCTTGCAATTAGTAAGAAAATGAGAAAAATTGGGATTGCGACTAGTCCTAGAGCAAGAAAAAACATAACAGATCAAATTAGTTTAGATATTATAAGAGAAATAATGATCCCAGAAATTAAACAAGGTTTTTATTATAATGGAGTTAGACAGGGGATTAATGAAATCATAAAAAAATGGAATGTAAAGGAGTCTTAAATAATTTAATTTTGTTAAGTCAAATATTTATATAATTTAATTAATAATATAATTATAAGTCCCCCTATAAATATTTTTGCCGACGAGTCAAGCATTATTTTTTTAGGCAATCCGTTTTCTTTTTCTAGTTTTCTACGCCTTTCCTTTTTCTTCCAGAATTTTAAATCCTCAAATAATCCTAATATCAGTCCTATTAAATCAGCCATTTTTAGAAACTTTATGCATAAGTATTACGAGCCTTTGCATCACGAATTAAAGCATTAATCGTAGTAAAAATATGCTCTCTATCTTCATTATTCAACTTCTGTAAATTCGTTACAACATCAACAATATTTTTATCGAGTTCCAAATCAGATAAGCCAGTTAAATAATCCAAAGACACTCCAAGTGCTTTGGCAATTTTAAATGCTGTCTCAATAGATGGTTTTACTTCATCACGTTCATAACGTCCAATTACAGGAGCATGTACACCAATCTGTTTGGCAAGTTCTTCTTGTGAAATCTTCTTCTTTTTACGTGTATTTAATGCTCAACCGTCAAACAATATTAATTTATACTGTAAAATTGTTGAACATATCAAATATATTAAAAGGAGACAAAACAAACAAATGTTTATCCCTGTTTACTTTGGATATCAGTGTAACTCCCCCTTACGCCACGATTATATCGTATTGCTTTCTGAGTTTTATTGAAAAAACAAGGGCATCACTGCCATTTCTTACAATCATTTAAACTTGCCTATACAAGTTTCGTTTGGAAGCAACAATATTTCCTATATTTACGATGCAACAGGCACAAAACTCGCAAAAGTGGTCAACGAAAACGGACATAGCACAACTACCCAATACGCAGGCAACTATGTGTACAAAGAAGGTGTGTTGGAGTTTTTCAATACCCCTGAGGGCTACGTCATCCTATGTTTGTAAAGTATTAAATTAGAAGAAAACAAATTAAAACCACCTTTATGAAGTGCCCCCAAAAATTAGGACAGTGAATTAAATTATTAAATTTACTTTAAACCTACGCCAATCTAGGCTTCATATCTTCGGCAAACTTTTGCATAAACTTCTTCACCTTCGGCGCAATTACCAGACTACAATAGGGCTCATGACCATGACTTGCAAAATAGTCGTTGTGATAATCTTCAGCAGGATAGAAAACTTCAAAGGCAGTAACTTCAGTAACAATTTGATCTGCAAAGGCATCGCTGGTCTGTAACGCTTCAATAGTAGCCATAGCGCTCTCTTTTTGCTTCATATCATGATAGAATATAGCCGAACGGTATTGTGTTCCTACATCATTTCCTTGTCGATTTAAGGTAGTTGGGTCATGCGTAGCAAAAAACACCTCCAAAAGCTTTGCAAAGCTTACTAGCGAATCGTCGTATTGTATTTGCAATACCTCAGCATGTCCTGTCCTACCGGTTACCACTTCTCTATAAGCAGGATTTTTAATAGTGCCTCCACTAAATCCAGACCGTACAGACTGTACTCCTTTCAATTGTTTAAAAATGGCTTCCGTACACCAAAAACATCCATTTCCTAAAGTTGCCAACTGAATCGCCATATTTTTCTTTTTTAAACAAAGTTATGAAATATAACAGACTAATTTTAAAGCTATAGATACTGCATTCATTTTTTTGTTTTGTGGACATTCAAATAATAGCAATCATAGGGCTTACTTCATATAATTGTGTATTTTTGTTTCTATGATTACACAAGAACAGCTCAACAAATTATCTGAAAGAATAGAACGCCTAAAAAGCTATTTAGAAATAGATAAAAAGCTAATTCTCATTAAAAATGAAGAAGAAAAAAGTGCCAATCCGGATTTCTGGAACCATCCTAAAGAAGCAGAGCTCCTGTTAAAAAACTTGCGTATCTTAAAAAAATGGGTGGAAGATTACAATACAATTACTTCAATGCATGATGATCTTACTGTTCTCTTAGAATTTCATAAAGAAGGCGAAGCTACAGATGAAGAAGTAAACACGCTTGAAAGCAAACTCCTGGTTTTACTTGAAGAAACAGAGTTTAAAAACATGCTCTCCGATGAGGGAGACAACCTAAATGCAGTATTGCAAATTACGGCCGGTGCAGGTGGTACCGAAAGTTGTGACTGGGCAAATATGTTGTTGCGTATGTACCTAATGTGGTGCGAAAGCAAAGGTTATAAAGTAAAAGAATTGAATTACCAAGCAGGTGATGTTGCCGGTATAAAAACAGTCACTATCGAAATTGAAGGTGACTACTCCTTTGGATTTTTAAAAGGTGAAAATGGCGTACACAGATTGGTGCGTATCTCCCCTTTCGACAGCAATGCAAAACGTCATACCACATTTGCCTCGGTTTATGTCTACCCAATGGTAGATGATTCCATACAAATTGAAGTTTCTCCAGGCGACATTTCTTGGGAAACCATGCGAGCCAGTGGTGCTGGTGGTCAGAATGTAAACAAAGTTGAAACTGCAGTGCGTTTACGTCATAAACCTTCAGGGATCATCATTGAAAACTCAGAAACACGCTCACAGTTAGACAATAAAACCAAAGCTATGCAACTGTTAAAATCGCAATTGTATGAAATTGAGTTGCAAAAGAAAATGGAAAAACGCAACGAAATTGAGGCTGGCAAGATGAAAATCGAATTCGGCTCTCAGATTCGAAATTATGTCATGCACCCCTACAAACTGGTAAAAGACGTAAGAACTTCCTTTGAAACTGGAAATGTGGACGCCGTTATGAATGGTGACTTAGATGGCTTTCTAAAGTCCTATTTAATGCTAAATTCAAATACGGTAGATGAAAATCAATTGTAACACATGGCAAAAGAAATTCAAACCATAATTTTTGATTTAGGAGGGGTCTTGGTCGACTGGGATCCGGCTTATGTTTTTTTAAAGAGGTTTCAAGGCGATCGAGAAAAAACCAATTGGTTTTTAAACCATGTTTGCACGAGCGCATGGAACATCGAACAAGATGCCGGTAGAAGTATTGAAAAAGCCAATCGTATAAAAATTGAGCAATTTCCAGAATACGAATCCGATATACGTGCTTTTTACAAAGAATGGCCGCATATGTTTGCAGGAGTTATTGAAGGAACTTTACAGATTTTTGAAGCCATAAAAGCCTCAAAAAAATACAATTATTATGCGCTGACCAATTGGAGCGCAGAAACATGGCCAACAGCATTAGAGCTCTTTCCATTTTTTAATACATTTGAAGGTGTTGTTGTTTCTGGACAAGAAAAAACGCGCAAACCGTATAAAAAAATATACGATATCTTATTGAACAGATATACCATTGATGCGAAAACAGCCGTATTTATCGACGATAACTTAGACAACGTTCAAGCCGCAAAAGAAATGGGAATGCAAGGCATTCATTTTAAAAACCCAGTACAGTTGGATATGGAACTCAAAAAATTAGGAATCTCTTATTAATTATACACATGATAAAAATATACCACAACCCACGTTGCACAAAAAGTCGTCAAGGATTAGCGTTGCTAGAAGCTGCAAAAGTAAGTTTTGAAACCATTAAATATTTGGACACACCTGTAACGAAAGCAGAATTGGAAGCAATCATAGACAAACTCAACATAACACCTATACAACTTGTTCGAAAAAACGAAGCCATTTGGAAAGAGCAGTTCAAAGGAAAAGAACTGTCTGACGACACTATCATTGCCGCCATGCTCGAATTTCCGAAACTTATGGAAAGACCCATCGTAGTAAATGGTAACAAGGCTGTTATTGGGCGACCAACAGAAAACATTGCTGAAATTATTTAATCAACTGTAGCACAGCATTTAGAAGACAGAAATCCATGGCGAAGAAAAAGAAAAAAGGAGTTTGGGTCAGTTGGAATGAAAATATCCAGCACCCCTATGACACGCTTTTTATTGTGCAGTCAGAAGAAGAACTACAAAGTGCCATTACCGGTGCAAAAAGGATACGCTTTTACGGAAACAAACAATCTTCAGCCGATATTACTGGCGGAGTACAAACCTTGGTTGACCTGAAATCCTACAACTCCATTCTATCTTACGATGACAATCAACGGTTGATTACTGTCCAATCCGGAATCAAACTGGTCGATTTAATTGAAGCCATAGAAGCCAAAGGTTGGTGTATTCCTTGTTTACCGGATATCAACACCGTTACCATAGGTGGTGCCTTAGCTACTGGAACCCATGGTACCAGTGGTAAATTATTGGCGAACTATGTACAGCAATTTCGCGTCATTCTTGCGGACGGTACCATCAAAGAAATCAAAGAAGACAATCCGTTGATAGATGCTTTCCGGGTTTCCATCGGTGTTTTGGGCGTAGTGTCCACCCTAACGTTTCGATGTGAACTCAATTATACCTTACATGTTCAGGAAAGACCGGAAAAAGATACGGTTTGGTTGCAAAATCTTAAAGAAAAGGTAGCGCGATATGACTTTTACAGAATCCTTTGGATGCCACATACGGGAAAAGGATATGTCATACAAGGCACAAAAATTCCTTCGGACAAATTCATCCCGGAGCAGCACGGTCCCTCCTATTTAAAATACCGAAGAGCTGTCTCTAAATTATTGTACAAATACACCCATCTGTCTCCCTGGTTTACAGTCTTCGCGAATAGAATTATTGCTTTTGCTTTTTTTAATAGCAAAACAGAACACAAAGGAAGTTTGTACCAGGCCACGGTAACCAAATCGAGAGGTGCTACCCTGGAATTGGCGGAATGGACCATCGGCTTCGATAACTTTCCAAAGGTTTTCAAAGCGCTTAAAAAAGAGATTGACAAATGGGACAATAAGGCTTTTGTACATATACCTATGGATATTCGGTTTGTACAAAAAGACCAGTCCTGGTTGAGCTATGCTTACGATCAGGATACCGTGACTGTAGGTTGTGTTTCCAGAAATGCTAAAACGGCGGAAAGCTATGAAGCCTTTAAAACCATAGAAGAAATTTTTATCAAATACGGAGGCCGACCGCATTGGGGCAAACGTTTTAAAGCAAAAGACAAAGAGCTTGAAAAATTATATCCGAAATGGAATGAATTCAAAGCCTTACGTAAACAACTGGACCCCGACAATAAGTTTCTAAACGGCTATCTTAAAAAAGTTTTTAATGAAAAATAACATTCCTTTTCCTATTGCAGTGCTCTTTGATTTTGACGGGGTGGTTGTAGATAGTTTTCAAAGTCATTACAGTGCCTGGGGTAACGCATTTAAAGAATTGTTTGCTACGGAGATTTCTCCATTCCCTCATAATGAGTTGGCGGGAAAATCGCCTTACCTCATTGCTGAATATTTTTGTAAAACCGTAGGACATCCTGAAAAAACGCTGGAATATTATCAGCTCAAAGGGGAACACCTTCATGCTGGCCTGGTTCCTCCGAAATTATTACCCGGTGTGATAGAAATACAAACGTTTTTAACGGAGCAATCCATACCCCATGGTATTGCCAGTAATGCCACTCGTTTGTTTATTAAAAACAGCATCTCGCAATTAGGTCTGGGGTTTACATCTTACTTTGGAATTGAGGACTACCAAAACCCCAAACCCCATCCGGAAGCCTATATTACCTTGGCCAAACATTTGAATATTCCTAAAGAGCAGTTTTTGAATACCTGGGTTTTTGAAGATAGCTTGCCTGGGATTCAAGCTGCAAAAGAAGCGGGAATGTTCGCTGTGGGTATCGCCACACTTCACAACGATGCTACGTTAATGGAAGCCGGAAGTCAGCTTGTCTTTCCAACCTTATTGGAGGCTTTTGAATACCTTAAACTACAATTACCGGATACTAGAAGCTAATTAGAAAGATTTGAGTTCACAAAGTGTTTCTTTATAGTCATATTGCAAATCCTCGTGCAGCAGCGCTACTTTTTTTTCAATAGCCAGCAATTCTCGTTTGTACAAATTCTTTAACAACAAACTATACTGAATAGAAGGTTTTAAGGCTTTAAGTCGGGTGCAAAAATACAAGAGCAGCTCTACCTCGGTTTCCTTTTTCTTGGAATAACGAATATTTGTTTTCAGCATACGTAGGATTTTACGTATCGTCTTTTTCATATAAAAATAACTATTGGTATTTATCTGGCTAAACAGTTCATCTGCTTCATCCTGTACCGTTTGAATAAACCCTTCTTCATCTGAAGCTTCAAATAACAAATAGGTTAGCAGTTCTTTGTTTTCCTTTTTAAACTTTGTCAAGCGCAAACACAATTCCAATAATTCTGCTTGGGAGGCATATGACAATTCGGTTTTTATTTCTTTTAAGGAAGCTGCTTTCATTTGTGGGCTTTTATGTAAATATAAGAAAGTAAGGTGAAGTACAAAGTAGTTGCTATAATTCAACGTAAAAGACTGGATGGTTTTAGTTTTGATCCTGTCCGCACGCTAACGAGGGAGCACTAGCGCAGGTGCTCTTTGGCGGGTTTTGACTGTATCTGGAGTTGTTTTAGCGAGCTCAACCTTGCCCCTAAGACAGCACGACTGCAAGAACTACCAGACAAAAAAAAGGGACTGCACATAGTGCAATCCCTTTATATATACGTATAAGAAAATCTACTTTTTAGATTTTGCTTCTTTTTTCAATTGAAAATTTTCTAGAATTGTTCCTCCAATCCAATAAGGAACCACAAAAGTCAATAAGAATATCAACAACCAAAAACCTGTTGTAAATACAAAAAGAAATAATAAAAAACCTAAATATTGAGAAATGTCCATAATAATTTGTCGTAATAGTTATAAATACGCAGCAAAAATACTACTTTTTTCAAAGTATCTACAATTTTTTTAAGCTTATTTTTCAATCTTAATAAAAGAGTAAATCATCCTTAGAAATTAGACAATTCTCAAGGTAGAAAGTTGGGGTTTCCCTATCTTTGTCTGAGGTTATTTACCTACTTTTTTACGCTGATTTACATAAAAATACTAGAATTATGAAATATAGAATTGAAAAGGACACTATGGGAGAAGTACAAGTCCCAGCCGATAAATATTGGGGTGCCCAAACAGAACGTTCAAGAAACAACTTTAAAATTGGTCCTAGCGCCTCTATGCCTTTAGAAGTGGTATACGGTTTTGCCTATCTAAAAAAGGCAGCTGCACATGCCAACAGTGATTTGGGTGTACTTTCTCAAGAAAAGAGAGATTTGATCTCTGCTGCTTGCGATGAAATATTAGCAGGAAAGCACGACGATCAGTTTCCTTTAGTAATTTGGCAAACAGGTTCTGGAACACAGAGCAATATGAACACCAACGAAGTGATTGCAAACAGAGCGCAAGAATTGGCAGGAGGTGTTATTGGAGAAGGAGAAAAAGCCATTCAACCTAATGACGACGTAAATAAGTCACAATCATCAAACGACACCTTCCCTACTGGAATGCATATTGCTTGTTATAAAATGATTGTGGAAACAACCATTCCTGGAATTGAGCAATTAAGAGACACCCTTGAAGCAAAAGCCATTGCGTTTAAAGATGTAGTAAAAATAGGGCGTACACATTTAATGGATGCAACTCCTTTGACAATTGGACAAGAATTTTCAGGGTATGTTTCACAATTGAACCACGGTTTAAAAGCCTTGAAAAACACCATGGCACATTTAGCTGAGTTGGCTCTAGGGGGTACAGCCGTGGGAACCGGATTGAACACCCCAGCTGGATACGACGTATTGGTAGCAGAGAAAATTGCTGAGTTTACGGGACTTCCCTTTGTTACTGCTGAAAACAAATTCGAAGCCTTGGCTGCCCATGACGCTATTGTTGAGACACATGGCGCGTTAAAACAAATTGCTGTTTCTTTAAATAAAATAGCGAATGACATTCGTATGATGGCTTCAGGTCCACGTTCTGGTATTGGTGAATTGATTATTCCAGCAAACGAACCTGGATCTTCTATCATGCCAGGAAAAGTAAACCCAACACAATGTGAAGCCATTACTATGGTAGCAGCACAAGTTATGGGGAACGATGTTGCCGTAACTGTTGGTGGAACGCAAGGACATTATGAATTGAATGTATTCAAACCTTTATTGGCAGCAAACCTATTGCAATCGGCTCGTTTGATTGGAGACGCTTGTGTTTCTTTCGATGAAAATTGCGCGGTTGGTATCGAGCCTAATCATAAAGTAATTAAAGAATTACTAAACAACTCATTAATGCTTGTGACTGCATTAAATACCAAAATTGGTTATTATAAAGCAGCAGAAATTGCAAATACAGCCCACCAAAACGGAACTACGCTAAAAGAAGAAGCAGTGCGTTTAGGCTATGTAACACCTGAGCAATATGACGAATGGGTAAAACCAGAAGAAATGATTGGAAGTTTAAAATAACTGCCAATTAATAAAAATAAAAAAGGTGCCTGGAATTCAGGCACCTTTTTTTATATATGTTCTATCCTACTACTGCAAAACAATATTGCTATATTTTGCTGAGATATGAATGTCTTTATTATTTTTCTTTGTCCCTCTATATCCTTTTATTATCGTAGTACCACCATTGGTTGTTTCGCTAACATCTAAAATTGAAGGATAATCAAACGTAGAACGGTTTCCGTTGTAATAAATACTAAAATCGGTTTCTGGCAGTAACAATTTAGCATCCGTATTTTCTAAAATTATGTCTAGGTTTTCGAATGAGCTTGCAACACTTCCAATAGAAAGTTCACCAAAAGAACCAATAACTACGGCTTCTTTCGCAAGATTATCTATATGAACATCAGAAGAGTTTGCGTTTACATTTAGCACTTCTACCCTTTTCAGTTTACAAGATTCGACATAATTCAAGCGCAACTCACCTTGTTTCCAATTCGCTATGGCTACGGTACCATAGGAAGCATTTATAGTGGTTTCTGTATTCTCTACTGTTTCCGCCTTTACATCTGCATACTGTGTATTGATTTTACATGGACTGTTTAGATGCCCCATATCAATAGTTCCAAAGCGTGCATTTAATATTACTTTTGCATTTTTAGGCAATTTAATCACCAAAGTGCGACTGGGCTTGTTTGACTTTTCCGAAGTACTTTTGTGCATTTTCACAATCTTTACGTGTTTTGAATTTGAGCTGTCATATTGTGCTGCTAAATTCTCTGCCCATACTTCAATTTCATCGGCCCATTCTTCCATGGCATCCTCAAAACTTTCGGCAAATGATTCCATGACCACTTCTATATCTTCTCCTAGTTTTTCTGCTTTGAGTTCTACGGTTTGCTCCCATTCTTTCAAGCTATCTAACCATACATCTACTTCTTTCGTGGTCACTTCTTTGTTATGAATTTTATTCAACTTTTTCAGGTAGTTCTTTTTGTCTTTTCTGTACAGATTATCATCAAAATCAAACTTTTTTGTTGTAGGATGGAAGGGTGATTTTGGGTAATCTAAAAACCCGAAATTTTGTTTTTCTATGATTTTCCCATCTTTGCCTTCCTTAATTTTTACAACTGCCTTAGTCTTTTTTCCATAGGCTTTCTCTACTTCCTTTTCCCAAGTTTTCATATAGGATTTTGGATCTTTTTGATAGGCTTCATAATCGAATTCTAAATTGCCAATACTTTGTACTTGCGCCTCAGGAATTGGAGCTTCTGATAGCTCTGCTACTAATGGAATTACTATTTCCTGAATTATGGGTTCTATAATTTGAACAGCCTCTCCATTTTTAATACCTGAAACATCATATGTTTTGCCCCAATCACCAATAGTATTCGAGCTTACTTCTATTCTGCTACTATTTCCAGTTGCTTTGAAAGACCATTGATCGTACAGTGCTTGTTTTTCTTGTTTTGAAATATTTTCTTCTGTAACAAGTCCTACAATCTCCACTTTATTTTTATTCCAAGTTTCAAACTGAACATGTGTATGTTTGGTATTTAAAACTAAGGTTACATTGTCTTTCACAATAAATTCTTCTTTGTGCTGCTCTTGTCCAAACAACATAGAGCCTGCCATGGTCAAACCAATTGCGATTAATGATTTATATCGTTTCATTTGTAAATCGTCCATTTTCTTCAGTATTAAGTTCTTTTAATTTGTTTTTTAGCTTGAATAGCAACTCCAAACGTATTTTCAAATTATCAATCAAGGCAGCAATAGTCGCTTCACTTGGACCGTAGGTATTCAATTCTATATTTAAACTGTCATAGTCCTTATCTAAATCTTGTAAACGTAACATATAGCCCGCCACCAAATCCTTACTATCTTCTTCAAATGACAACGTACTGAGTTGTAAGTTGATATTGGCTGTATAATAGGTTTCAATTTTTTTTAGTTCAGGCGAAAAGCTTCCTAATGTTATGTTCATACCTTCGGTGTTCATTTCGTGCGGTGTATGTTTTCCTTCAGAAAAGAAATACCCCGCGCTACCCGCCATAAGCAAAATTGCAATACAAGCCGCTACCTTCCACAGTATGGAAATAGGTGCTTTCAATTTTTTCGTAGGCAATGCTTCTTCCATTTTATTTAGAAAACGCAATTCATGCCCTTCTTTTAATCCAGCTGCATTTTCCGCAGTTTCATTTTTCAATAGATCTCTAAGGTTTTGTTCCATTACTCACTGCTTTTAACTGTTCTTGTATTTTCTTTTTCCCTCTAAACAACAGACTTCTCGAGGTGTTCTCACTGATGCCTAAAACCGTTGAAATTTCTGAATGATCGTATCCTTCCATAAGGTATAATTGCACTACCGTTCTGTAGTTCTCCGGCAATTCTTGAATGAGCGTTTTAATATAGTTCACATCATTTGTCTCCACTGTCCAGCTAGCCTCTTCAGTGATTTCAATAGCAGAAACGTCGGTCGACATCACATCTAACTGCTTTAATTTTAAGGCATCCAAACACTGATTGATTACTATTTTTTTCAACCAAGCCCCAAAACTGACTTCTCCATTGAATTGGTTCAATTTTTTAAAGGCTTTTACAAATGCATCTTGCATTACATCTTCTGCTGCTTCATAGGAGTTCATATAGCGCTTGGCTACGATAAACATTCCATCACAATACATTTTATACAATGAAAGTTGTGCCTTTCGGTTGTTTTGTTTGCACTTTACTATGAGTTCTTCTGTTGACAATTAAGTTGGTCTTTGGTTGCTATTCATTCTAAAGACGAATGAAAATTTAAAACGTTGCACATGCAGGTAATAAATTTATGCAAATTTAAACTTAATTAATTGCTCGCCACATAACAGTGTAAAGATTAGGTCACTTAGAATCCCAGTATTGTTCTAAATGTCAGGTTTATACGGGGTGTATGTACTTTTGAGCTTTTGGGTAAACTGTGCAACCATTTTTTTTGTGTACTCCCCTTCATCACCAATAAGCTACCATTCTGTAATAAAACAGAAACTTTATGTTTGCTTTCTTTATGTTTAAAGACAAAACTGCGTTCGGCTCCCAAACTCAACGAGGCAATGGCTCCTTTTTCTAGTAATTCCTTTTCCGCATCTGTATGCCACCCCATTCCTTCTTTTCCAGAGTGATATAGATTCAATAAGCATGAATTATAGGTTTCTCCTGATTTTTCTTCCACCAAAGCTTTCAATTTCAATAGCGCCGTTGTCCATGGCAAAGCTATTCTCTCAATATTGGCGTAGGTATAGCTTTGCTCCTCACCTGCGTACAAAGCCACTTTTCTATCCAAAACGATATGCTTTCCAAACATAATGACTGAATCCTTCTGCCAAGAAATGTTGTTTAGAAGCTCTTGAAGGTAATATTGTGTTTCTTTTTGTGATAATATAGGACCGTAATAATTCACTTCACCATCAAAGGGGAGTTTATTTGCGGTGCTATCTGAATTAAATAAATCCATTAGGCATTATTCCTTTATCCCCTCTAAATCTAGAAAAAACACATAATCTCTAGCGGTTTCTTTGAGTGCATCGAAACGGCCTGATGCACCACCATGTCCTGTTTCCATATCGGTATGCATCAACAAGGCATTTGTACCGGTAGCATAGTCTCTCAATTTGGCTATCCATTTTGCTGGTTCCCAATACTGTACTTGAGAATCGTGTAAACCGGTCGTAATCAAAAGATTTGGATAGGCAATACGCGCTACGTTATCGTAGGGAGAATACTTCTTAATATAATCGTAATATTCTTTGTTGTTAGGATTGCCCCATTCGTCATATTCACCAGTTGTTAAAGGTATGGTTTCATCTTCCATGGTAGAAACCACATCCACAAAAGGTACTGCAGCCACTACTCCATTGTACAATTCAGGGTTCATGTTGATAACAGCTCCCATCAAAAGTCCACCTGCCGATCCTCCCATGGCATATAAGTGTTTTTCTGAAGTATAGTTCTCGGAAATCAAAAACTTACTACAGTCTATAAAATCTGTGAATGTATTCATTTTATGAAGTAGTTTACCATCTTCATACCATCCTCTGCCTAAATACTCACTTCCACGAATATGCGCAATTGCATAGACAAAACCTCTATCCAAAAGACTCAATCTGGTGGTACTAAACCCGGCATCTATGGTATGTCCATAGGAACCATATGCGTACAACAATAAAGGAGTATCTGTACTCAACTCCGTATCTTTTCTATATACCAAGGAAACAGCCACTTGTTTTCCATCTCTTGCCGGTACCCAAATACGTTTTGAAGTATAATTTTCTTTATTGAAATTTCCACCTAATACTTCCTGTTCTTTTTTAATGTCTTTGGATCTGTCATTCATATTAAAATCAATCACAGAACTAGGCGTCGTCATAGAATTGTAACCATATCTAATTACATCTGTGTCAAATTCAGGGTTTGCATATACATAGGCTGAATAAGCTTCTTCACCAAATGGAAGGTAGTAGTCTTCGGACTTGTCCCATTTTTTAATACGTATTTTATTTAAACCATTGGAGCGTTCTTCCAGTACCAAATGTTCTTTAAAGATGGAAATATCTTCCAATAAAACATCTGAACGATGCGAAATCACTTCCTCCCAATGTTCTTTTGCTGTGTTTTCAACAGTGGTTCTCATTAACTTAAAGTTGGTCGCACCATCTTTATTGGTCAACACATAAAAATGAACTCCAAAATGAGAAATACTGTATTCCAGATCTGCTGTTCTTTTTTGAAATACTCTAAATTTACCCGTAGGATTATCAGCTTCAAGTAATTGATATTCTGTAGAAAGTGTACTAAAGGAACCTATGACAAGGTATTTCTGCGATTTGGATTTAGTTACGAAGGTTCCGTAGGTTTCATCCTTTTCTTCAAAAACACATACATCTTCTGTGGCATCGGTGCCTAATGTATGACGAAATATTTTGTTACTACGCAGCGTTTCTTCGTCTTTTTGCGTGTAAAAAAATGTTTTGCTGTCGTTTGCCCATACGCCACCTCCTGTAGTGTTTTCAATGACTTCTTTATATACTTCCCCCGTTAGGAGATCTTTTATATATAGGTTATATTGTCTTCTACTTACCGTATCTACACCGTACACAATTTTGGTGTTATCCGGACTTACCGAAAGACCACCCAAGGTATAGTAATCAAAGCCTTCTGCCATTTGATTGACGTCAAACAAGATTTCTTCATCTGCCTCTAAGGAAGCCTTTTTACGAGTATATATGGGATATTGTTTTCCTTGTTCGTATTTAGTGATGTAGAAATAACCATTCTTTTTATAAGGTACAGAGCTATCGTCTTCTTTGATACGTCCTTTCATTTCTTCAAAAACAGCATTCTGAAAGTCATTCGTATGCTCCATCTCAGATTCAAAGAATTCATTTTCTGAATTCAAATACTGTAACACCTCTTGCGTTTGTGCATCCGGAGTTTCGGCTTCTTTTTGCGCATCAGATAGACGCATCCAGTGATAGTCATCTATACGTTGATCTCCGTGGTTTTCGAATATATGTGGTATTTTCTTAGCTATAGGCGCCAAAACTTTGCTTTTTATCATTTCTTTTCTTTCTTAGAATAGGCACAAAAATAAGACTAAATTTGACAATGGACAATGGATAATGGAAAATGGAGAATGATTCATTTCTTCGAGCCTTCGCAATTGTCATGCAGTCATATGGTCAACTTTTTGCAACCAGCTACCACTAGCTTCCGGCTTCCAGCTACCAGCTTCCGGCTTCCGGCTACCGGCTACCAGCTACTCGCTACCGGCTATCAACTACCGGCTTTAACAATGAACAATTTGCAATAAGCAATGGAAAATCATTAACTGCCAATCCGTAATCGGTAGTCGATAATCGGTAATCGGTAGTCGGTAATCAGAAATCGATAATCGATAATCGGAAGTCGGTAATCGGTAATCGAATATGTTATTTCAACGTATCGAGTGCCAATTTGTATATCATATCGAACTGTTCTTTACGATTGAGTTCTGAATTGTCGATTTCAATAGCGTCTTTGGCTTTTACCAAGGGGGAGTCTTTTCGGGTGCTATCTTGATGGTCTCTAGAGGTTACATTGTCTAATATATCCTCGTAATTTACTTCTTCTCCTTTGGCTATTAATTCATCATAGCGACGTTTGGCTCTCGTTTCTGCGGAGGCATTCATAAACAGTTTTAGTTCGGCATTGGGAAAAACAACGGTTCCAATATCGCGTCCGTCCATGACTACACCTTTATTGGCGCCCATTTCTTTTTGAATTTGCACCAATTTTGTTCGAACCTCAGACACAGCGGCCACCTGACTTACATAGTTGGAAACTTCTAAAGTACGAATTTTCGATTCTACAAGAATTCCGTTCAAGTAAGCTTCAGCAAAACCTACGGAAGCATTGAAACGAAATGAGATGTCAATAGTTGACAACTGAGCTATTAGCTTTTCAGTATTGAAAAAATCTGGACCAATACATGCCGTCTCCATTGCATAGAGTGCAACAGTTCTATACATAGCACCAGTATCTACATATACATAACCCAATGTAGTCGCCAGTTCTTTGGCAATGGTACTTTTTCCTGTAGACGAAAACCCATCAATAGCAATGGTTATTTTTTTAGACTCTTTCATAATATTTCAATTGAAACCTTCTCTATTCATTCAACACTCAAAACTCAAAACTCAACACTCTTAACGCCTATCTCTTCACTAAAAATGAACCACCAAACTAAAGGTACTAGAATTAGACTCTGGATGAAACTTTGTTAAGGCGTAATTGAATTGTAGGCTTTTTAATTTCAGACCAAACCCATAAGACAGCCCTCCAAAGGTTCGGGTATTAACCATACTTAATTCCTTGGCTCTTCTATAATTATATCCTACGCGAAATGTAAATTTTCGCTCTGGAAATAACTCTGCACCAAACACAGCGTGCCTGGAAGCATTATTGAGCTCGCTTATTTCTTCTTGACTTATATTTCCTTCAATATCAACCACTTCATTAGACGGATTTGCCGCAGACAGGTCCCATTTCTGTAAATTATCTAATGTAAAATAAAGTTTTAAAGGTACGTGTTCTAACTGTGTAGAACCTCCTAAGGACATCTGGAATGGCATTTTTTCTTTTGTACCGTCATAGGATGTCAATTGAAACCCAGCATTTCTCACGACAAAGGTAACCATACTTCGTTCGTCTTTGGCTTTGTACAACACAGAAAAATCGGCTGCAATTCCAGACGAAGTATAGGTATCAATTAACGAGTTTATAAATTTGATATTGGCACCAACGGTAAAATTTGTGTTTTTAATTGGATAGGCATACCCAAAGGAGATAGCCATATCAAAAGCTTTAAACTCACCTATAATATTTCCAAATTCATCGGCTCTGGTAAAGCTACCGTAATCGAGGTATTGTACACCACCGTGAAACATACCTAATTTATCATTTATAGAAGAAACATAACTTACAGATCCTAAAGAAATACCAGCTAAATACGAAGTGTAGTTTACGGACATCTGGTTGTTCAGCGTAGAATCGATCATCGCCGGATTCCACATGGGCATGTCAACATCATTTTCAATGGTAAGTGCTGCACCACCAAGCGACATTTGACGTGCAGAGGATGGCAAATTTAAAAAAGTAAATACAGACTCTCCTCCTACCTGTGACACACAAAATGTAGTGGATAATAATAAAAAAAGAAGAAGTAGTCGCTTCATGTATTTAATTAAATTCTTCAGCCTTGCTAATAAGAACGTAAAAATACTATAATATTTTATATTGAGTGGTTTTTCGATGACCGTTTTTCGATGTGGGGTTGAAGGGTTATTGGGTTGCTGGAAGCTGGGAGTTGGTTGTTGGGTTATTTGGTTGTTTGGTTGTTGGGTTATTTGGTTGTTTGGTTGCTGGAAGCTGGGAGCTGGTTGTTGGGTTATTTGGTTGTTTGGTTGCTGGAAGCTGGAAGCTGGGAGCTGGGAGCTGGTTGTTGGTTGTTGGGTTATTTGGTTATTTGGTTGTTGGGTTATTTGGTTGTTTGGTTGCTGGGAGCTGGGAGCTGGGAGCTGGAAGCTGGAAGCTGGGAGTTGGTTGTTGGGTTATTTGGTTATTTGGTTGTGGGGCTGGGAGCTGGGAGCTGGGAGCTGGTTGTTGGGTTATTTGGTTGCTGGGAGCTGGGAGCTGGGAGTTGGTTGTTGGGTTATTTGGTTGTTTGGTTGTTTGGTTGCTGGAAGCTGGGAGCTGGAAGCTGGTTGTTGGGTTATTTGGTTATTTGGTTGTTTGGTTGCTGGGAGCTGGTTGTTTGGTTTTTTATTTATTAGATTGTGCCTGACTCTAGCGAGTTTTTTTTGGCAGATTGGCTCTAGAATTCAGTCATGTTTCCCTTATACTAACTACTCAATACCTGATACCTAACTTATAACTTAACTCTCCTCTCTAATCCGAACTAAAAACTTAAACCTTAAAATTCAACACTCACTCCTCAATTTCCTATATTTGCAGCATGAACCATCAAGATACCATCATTGCCTTGGCTACCGCCTCTGGAGTAGGCGCTATTGCTGTTATTCGTTTGTCTGGAAATGATGCTATTGCCATAGCCGATCGTCATTTTAAAGCGGTAAAAAAGAACAAACAACTCATTGCTCAAGATTCGCATACCTTACATCTAGGTCATATTGTGGATGGTAAAAGGACTATTGATGAAGTCTTGGTTTCAGTTTTTAAAAATCCGAACTCCTATACGGGTGAAAATACCATAGAAATATCATGTCACGGTTCTGTGTATATCCAACAAGAAATATTGCAATTATTTTTGCGAAATGGCTGTAGAATGGCAGATGCTGGTGAGTTTACACTCCGTGCATTTCTAAATGGTAAATTGGATTTAAGTCAGGCCGAAGCTGTGGCAGATCTTATCTCTTCAGATTCAGAAGCATCTCACCAAGTAGCTATGCAACAAATGCGTGGAGGTTTTAGCAATGAGATTCAATTGTTAAGAGAACAGTTACTCAATTTTGCTTCACTCATTGAATTGGAATTGGATTTTGCCGAGGAAGATGTAGAGTTTGCCGACCGCCAACAGTTTAAAGATTTAATTGCACGCATACAACTGGTACTCAAACGCCTAATCGATTCGTTTGCGGTTGGAAATGTGATTAAGAACGGAATTCCAGTAGCGATTGTAGGTGAACCGAATGTAGGAAAATCGACACTTCTTAATGCTTTATTGAACGAAGAACGCGCTATTGTTTCTGATATTGCAGGAACTACCCGTGATACTATTGAAGATGAAATCATCATTGACGGGGTGGCTTTTCGATTTATTGATACGGCAGGTATACGCGATACCAAGGATGTTGTAGAAAATATAGGTATTCAAAAGACCTTTGAAAAAATCGGACAGGCGCAGGTAGTACTCTATTTATTCGATGCTGAAAAATCGAAAGAGGAAAGTCAAAAGTTTAAAGTCGAAATTGAAACCATTAAAAACAAGTACCCTCAAAAGCAATTGGTCATTATTGCCAACAAGGCTGATAAGATTACAGCTTCAGAAATTGAAACGCTAAAAAGTGAAATTCCAGAGTTGATAGCCATCTCCGCGAAGAAAAAGAAAGGTGTTGAAAAAATGACCGATGCTTTAACAGCATTGATAAACACAGGAGCCCTACACAACAATGAAACCATTGTTACCAATTCTCGTCATTACGACGCCCTTCAAAAGGCCCTAAATGAAATCAATAAGGTAAACGATGGTCTGGAACTCGGACTCTCCGGAGACCTAATGGCCATTGATATTCGTGAAGCGCTCTATTTCTTCGGGCTCATCACAGGTGAAGTGACCACAGATGATTTGCTAGGGAATATTTTTGCTAATTTTTGTATTGGGAAGTAGCATCATCCGGTGCCTTCGAGTACCTCAGGCACCTCTTCCTCAGGCACCTCTTCCTCAGGCACCTCTTCCTTAAGCACCTTTTCCTCTAACATCTTTTTCTTAGACACTTTTTTCTCTGACTCCTTTTCCTCTAGTACCGGTCTTTGTTCCCTCCCGGTGACTGAGGCTCTCGAAGGCACTGTGAGGCTCTCGAAGGCACTATTTTAGATCTCTATACGCCATTGACAATAAAGGTAATTGATTAAATTTGCCATGTATCAAGGCTTCTTTTTTCTTTCGACTCCAGCCTTGTATTTGTTTTTCCCTATAAAAAGCATGGTCTATTCTTGCAAATTCTTCTAAATAAACAAGTTTTACTGGCAACCTCTTTTTGGTGTGATTGGCTCCCTCCCCTCTTTGATGTTGTTTGAATCGAAGTTCTATATACTTGGTACTTCCTGTATAATAACTTCCATCGGAACATTCTAATATATACGTATATCCTTTCATTTTTAGCATTTTTGTTATAAGTTACTAAAAATCTAAGCATTTCATTACGTATCTACTCCATAACTTTTATAAGGACTATAAGGCATCCATTGCTTCAATAAGCAATTGTACATAACTCGAGTGTTTGAGTTCTACCATATCTTCGTCTATACAATAGGTTCCTAAGTAATGGATTTTTTTTAATCCTGTCAGTATCTCTTTTCCTTCAACAGATTTTAAAAGTTGTAGGAGTCTGTGCTGAGCAGCAGTTACTGCTACCATTGTTTTTTCGTTTGTCATAGTAATTATCTTTTCTAATTATATATTTATTTTAGTTCGGTTTTCTTAAACCTATTATACAAACATACAACAAAATGACATAAAAGTCATTGTGTGAGGTGAAATTTATAATGACATTTAAGTCATGAAAACAATCGACGATAAAAAAGAATTGCAAAAACTAGCAACTGCTATTAAGAAACATCGAATTTCAAAGGGAATTACTCAGCAAGAAGCCTACAACGATACGGGCATTCATTTTGCAAGAATCGAACAAGGAAATAGAAATGTCAATTACCTTACGCTTGTGAAGATTTGTCGTTATTTTGAAATTGATCCTTGTGAATTTTTCAAGGAGAATTAGAAAAGTTCCAAAACAAATATTTTACTCACCATTCTACAAGTGATATTTTTTTATTCCTTACATTTATTTAAAATAATTGCAGAAAATTTATTGACATCTATTCCTAAGAAAAAAGGCTATAAAAAGCAAATACAAAGATTAATCAATTGATAAACAATAGAGTAATTATACAACCATATAAGTAACTCAATGAATAAAGAAGTAAACAAAAAAATACCTGATGCTGATTTATCAAGTGCAGGAGATGATTTTCATATTTTATGGACAATAAAAAAATCTTTAGAGTTATTAAATTTTGATAGTTTAGGTATAAAGGCTGTCAATATTGAAGGGGTTGAATTATCAGAATCTGAACAATTAGATCCAACTGGAAAAAATTTATTAGGTGTTGATTTAAGTGAATATTACGGAGCAGATAATTATCTAGAAGCAGAAAAGGTCATTATTTCTCAACTAAAATATAGCACATTAAGAAGCAGCAAGAATTACACAATTGGTGAATTATATATAGGAAAAAAAAGTAAATCCACTAATGATTCTTTGATTCATAGACTAGCGGACATCTTTAAACTTTATTTAGATGAATTTGGTAGAAAGTCTGTTTTAAATAAAGTAACGATAAACAGCTTACGCTAAGTCAATATTTTATTTTTATTCTTCTGTTCTTATCGTTTTTATATATTCTTCAAATGTACTTTTTTATCTTGATTCTATCAAGGGATGCCTATACTATTACTTGCAATTAAACTTCAAATAATTAATACTAAGTTGAAGAGGAACAAACAGCGATTTTAAGACTAAATAAGGCGTGACTTAATACATTTGAGTAAGTGTGGTCATGTGAGAGTGATGTTTGCTTAGGAGCTGTTTTAGCTATACTTATAAGTGCTATTGGACATGACTTATAATTTTTCTATAATTAAAAAACTACTGAAATCAATTTTATCGAATCTATGTATTTCGTCGTCAAAATAAATATCCTTTCCCTTACTCCATTTCATTCTCCAATTATAATCAGCAGGAAAAACTATAGGCTTAGTTAATATTCTTGAATTGTCCTTAAAATCAATATTCCAACTCCATTTAGATTCAGAATCATTGTAGTTTAGAGGATTCCATACTTCAATAGTCTCTTTTACCGGACTTGTTTCTAAATCAAAAGGCAATGAGTCAACAAGGATTTTATATAACCCTGTTCTACGATTTTCAGAATGAAACTTTGGATAGTTTAAAAAACCTAGTTTTTTCCAGACTCTTTCTGTGGATGCAGGTGAACAATTTAATTGAGTAACCATTGCTCCTTTTCGTTCAAAATATTTTAACGAATCCTCGACTAGTTTTCTACCGAGACCGTCTTTTCTTCTGCTAGGATGAATCTCAGCTATAACAATTACACTAACTTCATCTAAAATTTTATATACGAGAAAGCCAATAGGTTGATTATCCTCCAAACAGGCAATTAGTCTATTCTTCTCAAAAGCATCCTCAATAACATCCCAATTAACAAGAAACCCTTCTCCAGTTTCTTGATATTCCTTTTCTAGCCATTCTTTTATTTCGGATAAGTTCTTTTTTGTTGGATTGAAGATTGTTTTAGTCATTGGAAAAGTTATTTTTGCATTTATGCATAAAGAAGCTTTATTATTTACGTAATCTAATAATACTCCTTGATGTATGCATATGCCCTTTCAAAAAGCATTTGATCTTTATGAAGTTTATACTTAAGTAATGCTTTTCTTAATGACTTTTGTACTTCTCTTTCTCCAGAACTAGTTGTTTGCCAGCCTGGAAAATTGATTACTCGCACAATACCGTCTATATCACTTACAATTCTTTCTACAACTGCTGGCGTTTCCTCTGTTTTTAACTCTAAGAACAATTCTGTCAATGCTGCTTTTGGTGATTTCTCTTGAATAGCCTGTTCCGCTTCCTTTTCTGCTTCTACAGTCTCCTTGGCTATCTTACATAATTCTTTAATAAATTCAATAGAAGTTATCAAGCCTAGTTCTGCCTTATTTCTAAGTGCTTCTAAACGCTCACTTAATTTTTTGAACTTTGGATCACCTGTATGTTTTTTAAAGCGTTTTACTAAAATCTTCTCTAGTTCTTTTGCTTTTTTAGGATCTGGATTGTTAAAGATATTTTCTATCACATCTGCATCCAATACAAATTCATTCAACTGATGGACTTCACCCACATGAATATTTTCATGTATCAGTTTTGAAGTTTGAGCACCTAAAGTAAACCAAAGTAATTTCCCTAAGTTGTTACCCGGAGGTCGTACAGATTCAAACACTTGTGTTAACCACTTATAATCTTCATTGTACACATCCAAAATAGCATCCGGAGATAAGGATTCCCATAACTTAGAAACATATTTATAATCTTTTGCAAAAGCATCTTTTGATGCATCATCCTTAATAGCATTTTGAGCATTTTCTAATCCTTCAAAACCATCTATTGTCCTATCTACACCTTTAAAATGTGATAACGCCTCAGCCATCGCGTCTGGAAGTTTAGATCTTAACTTCGATAAATTAGTAATGACCTGCTTCACGCTTTCTTCATCAAATTGTAAGGCTTTTGCTGCGTCATCAAACACACCGTAATAATCTACAATTCGACCAAAAGTCTTCCCTTTGAATAACCTATTTGTTCTACAAATTGCTTGTAATAATGTATGGTCTTTGATTGATTTATCTAAATACATCGTTTGCAATACAGGAGCATCAAAACCAGTTAAGAGCTTCGCTGTTACAATGATGAATTTCACATGGCTGGATGGATCACAAAAAGTTTCAACGATCTTTTCTTGTTTGCCTTTATCACAGGCCCATTTTTGTTTAAACTCTGGTTTGTCATTTGCCGTAGTAGAAATCACCACCACACTTTCATTCTCAGGAAAATATTTATCCAGTTGTTCTTTATATTGAACACAAGCATGTCTATCTGGAGTAACTATCATCGCTTTGAAACCATGAGGTGCTACTTTTTCTTTAAAATGAATTGCAATATCTTCTGTGATTTTGGCTACTCTCTCAGGAGATTTTAAAAATGCAGCCATTTTAGCTGACTTTTGATTCAGTATATTCAACTCCTCTGAAGACAGGTCTACCGAGGCTTTAAACTCCTTCATTTTTTTATCAATATTCTCGATATCCACATGAACATCCACCAAACGAGGCTCGAAGTGCAAAGGTAATGTTGCTTCATCTCTAATGGAGTCATGGAATGTATAACGAGACATATAGCCTCCTTTGTCTTCTTCGGCCCCAAAAGCCCAAAACGTATTTTTATCCGATTTATTCACTGGAGTACCTGTCAAACCAAATAAAAATGCATTGGGTAAAGCAGCTCTCATTTGCCTTCCTAAATCCCCTTCCTGGGTTCTATGAGCTTCATCTACCAGAACGATAATATTATCTCTAGTATTCATGCTTGGAGTTGCATCTCTAAATTTAAAGATGGTAGAAATAATAATTTTACGTGTATCTCTAGCTAACATTTCTTGCAATTCTGAAATACTGTTAGTAGTTTCTACATTGGCTATATCTGCTGTATTAAAAGTACTGCTTATCTGTGTGTCTAAATCTGTTCTATCAACTAAAACAAGTACCGTAGGACTTTTTAATTCTTGTGCTTTTCTTAATTTCTGTGCAGCAAAAACCATGAGTAAAGATTTACCCGATCCTTGAAAATGCCAAATCAATCCTTTTTTTATCTTTCCTTCTTTAACACGAGCTACAATTTTATTAGCACCCTCATATTGTTGAAAACGAGGGATAATTTTAATACGTTGCTTTTTAGTATTACTTGAGAACAAAGAAAAGTTTTGTAATATATCTAAGATTCTTTCTGGTTTTAAAAGATCTGAAAGCTCTTTACCTATTTCTGACAAGCCCAATTGTTTGGCTAGTTTATTCTCTTCATCTTCAATTCTCCAAGGAGCCCAGAACTCTAAAGGACACCTAACAGCACCATAGAACAATTCTTTCCCTTCTGTAGCAAAGGATAATATATTTGGCACAAATAATTGTGGAATGCTATTCTCGTAAATGTCGTGTACTTCATGAGCACCATCTAACCAACTCACTGAAGGACGTATTGGTGTTTTAGCCTCCCCTACAACTACTGGTATTCCATTTATAAAAAATACGACATCAGGAATTTTAGTTTCTCTTTGCTGAAAACGAAATTGATTGGTTGCTATAAACTCATTTTCTTCTAGGTTTTCGAAATCTATTAACTTTACAGGAACATGTCTGTTGTTCTCTCCAAAAGGCATTGTTTTTTCACCTGTCAACCATTTAAAAAACTCCTCATTCGCTTTTACCAGACCAACTTGATTGACAGCAACAATAATAGCTCTCAATTTATAAACTACCTCATCAGCGTATGAAGGTTGTAAAGCTATTTCTGGATTAAGTTTTATCAAAGCAGCTCTTAGATTCTCATATAGAAAAACATCACTTGTTTCTCTTACTAAATCTTTAGGAGCAACAAAGGTCCATTGCAAACCATAAGCAGTCTTCGGTTCCTTTACAGAATTCTGGTCGTTTAGGTTTACCCCTGTTAATTGCTTTATTATATAATGCTCTACGCTGTTTAATTCATTAAATCCCATTACAATTTTTTTTCTAGTATTTTTCCAATTTTTTCTTGGACTAAAGGTAAGCGATATTGTATTATTAATGGATGTATATGTGAGTTTAATACTTCTTCTAATAAACCTTTCGTTACCAGTTTTTCTAATTCTTCTACTAAAAAAGATTTGACACTTTCTTTTGCCATTTCTATTTCTTCTACAATGCTAGTTCTATTGTCTAAAACATATACGATATCCTCAATGTCATGACTTGTTCTATAATCAACACCTCGACCATTAAAAGCTTCAAACTTGGTTGCTAAAAAACATGGAGCAGAAAGTATTTTTACTTCTTGATCTTTTGCATTAACAGACCATAAATCATCTAAGCCCACTTTATACCAACGGTTCGAAGGCCCCATAGAACCATCTTCAATAGACATAATATCAACAGGAATATTATTGTATTTATAACTACAAATAGCATGTCCATTTGGGTCTGGATAAAAACCTAAACTAGCCAACTCTTCCTGTAACTCAACCCAACGTCTTAAATTAACTATATTTATAGTCATATCCACATCTTGTGTGGGCCTAATTTCATCAGCTGCAGGATCATCTGTATACAAACTAATAACAGCTCCACCTACAAAAACTATTTCTTCCTTTATTGGTTTTAACGCGGCTGCCACTTCTGCTACAACTGCAATATTAATTGTCTTATTCTCCATCTAATATTTTTTTCCTAAGCTCTTTTCTTGCAATTTCCTTTTCTCTCGCTCTTCCCACTCTTAATGTATCTACCAAAGACATTAACTCATAAAAATTCTGATCTTTTAAAGCAGCTTCTGGCACTTTTGGATGAAGAGGTGTTATAGCCTGACCACGGACACTCCCATTTCCACTTGGCCAAACGTAAGGTTCTTCACTTATTATTATTTTATTAAGAGGAGCCGCTGAATGTGCTGTTGCTACACCACGAACCAATGCACCAGGTTGCTCTGGATACACATAACTTAGGCCGTGATTTAAAAAATCTAACAGATTTAGTTTCATTAGGTTTTTTCCTTATTGAAAGAGATCAATCCAGCAATTACAGATCTATTTATGCTTTCACTAACTTCACTTGCACTAATAACTTAGTTCGTAAGAAAGATCTTTCATCAACCATGATTGATTGTTTTTTTGCTGCTATTTTCAACAAAATAACGATGTCGTGCGGACGCATACCATTGTGCTTTTTTCATTTGTTTTCTTTTTTACACAAACAAAGATAATAATAAATTCTCAATTCGCGAATCGCGAATCTAGAATTATCTAGGAAAACACTATCAACTAGACCAACAAGTATTATATAATATTTCTTGTAGTTTCCAATCAGTACTTCTACCAAGCTGATCGTTATACAAAAACTGTGTATTCTGATCTTCTTTTTCATAGGCTTCCTTAAAACTCTTTAAGGTGTCTATATTTCTTTCATCTTTGGTTATTCTAATTTTAATTGCTTCTCCTGAAAAGGTTATACCTGAAATACCATTTTCATAAAACTCAACAGAACATAGTTCTAAAGTAATAGCCTTAAAACTACAATCTTCTAATTTCCTTTCAGAAAGATTTAATACAGGCAAACATACTAACAGCGTTATTGACCTAGTATTAATTGTAAGCGTTTTAAAATCTGAAATTTTGTAAACCAAATAACGTTTCTCGTCTTTTTCAAGTACCAACAACTTTTTATTGAAAGCTTTTAAACCTTCGGAAATTTTTGCTCGATGGGCATTCATTGATTTGATATCCTCTTTAGCTAAGAACAAAATATTGATAAGATTTACAAAGAGTTGTAAGTTCTGTTTGGGTAGCCCCGCCACCCCCATAAAGGTATGCTCAGATGGATGCACAATTCTATTTCTAATATCTCTTGCTCTGTGAAAACTTTGCTTGTAAAAATCTAATTCTAACTCTTCTAAAACCTCATCAACTAGTTTACCCAGATTTTTATTACGGACACCCCCTTTCTTATTAGGCGGGTTGTCTAATGAAATCTGGAGTTCTTTGGCCCTCAATTTAATAGCCATTTCTAAAACCATCAAGGTTTTTGTTTTGGCTTCATCTAGAAATTCGTATCTGTAATAAGCAAAAGCTAACAGATAACTTACCGTGGCAAACGCATCTTTTATGTCTTTGGGTACTTTCTTGTGAAATTTACCCTCCACAACATACATATCAATAAACTCTTGATGTGTTTTTAAGTTTGATGCTTCCCAAAAAGATACTGGCTCTGTATAGTTCATTTATTATTCTATTCTAAGTCATTAGGATTCATTATCAAGAGCGTAGTTCTCACCAAATTTATCTTTTTCTTTAATCTGGCTTAATAGGTATTCTGACATATTCTTTGCAAACTCTCGAATAGTTTCAAATTCATGATCTAAAAGTTCATCTACTAATACTTTTCTTTTTTTATAAAGATCAGAAGCTGAAGCTGAATTTATCATAAAATAATTGGTGAATTTTGAATGAATATTATCTATGACTTTTTGATTACTACCATATAAATCAATTAGCTTTTTAGCATTTACATCCCAATCCAAACTTCCATCTTTATTTTCTTTATAGATATTCATAAACTTGATGGCGATTGGTGGATAAATCTCAGGTTTAACATTCGACCACTTCAATAAAAACTCACTTTTAATATTAATCTTTTCTAAAGTTGTTTTTAATTTATAACCTGGTCCTAACCCTTTTGAAAAATGCTCCCCAAATATTGGCCAAGAAACTTCCAAATGATCTGTTAACAAGAAATATGTCAAACTATTTAATAATGATTCATTTTCCAAATAAAAATCATCATATTTCTCAATAATATGATTTACTAAGAACTCAATTTTCGCCTCAGAAGGATCATCATTTACAGATTTAATAAACAAATCTTCTATATGAAGTGAACTATTTATAAAAGAGCTATGGCTTGTTATATCATCAACAAACAACAATGTATTTATTGTTTCTTTTAAACCATCCCATCTGTTTTTTTCTTTTCTAAGAAGTTCAAATAAAATTTCTAGTGCAAAAGAATAATTGATCTCTTTTACCCACCCCACCAATTCAATAACTTCACTATCACTTAAATTACTCCAATCTAAATATTCCAGATTTCTTAAATACTCTGGATTGGCTGTTATAACCCCTTTAACCTTAAGCATGTCATCATTTGCAATAGGACTTAAATAACGAATTAGCTTTATCCCTTGTTCGGCAGTATATTCTGATAAAATTAATTTATAAATAGACTGCCTAGTAAAAGCATCATCTTTTGCTCCATAAATCAAACCACAGATAAATGCAGCGTCTTGCTCTTTATCTAGTATTGTTTTTAAAATTGTAATAGCAGAATCAATTAGAGATTTATTCTCTTCAACACTTTGTTTTTCACCTATCACTTGGGCAAATGAATATGTTTGACGTTGTTCATTTTTCAGTAAAACCTCTAAACCTTGTTGCCAGTCTACTCTTTCATCAATATATTTCTTTGCTAATTCTTTTGACTTTTCTAATGAAACATTGACAAAGTTACCTTGGTCATCTCTATCATTAATCCATGCAGGCATCGTAACAAAAGCAGTCAATTGTTCTTCTATACTTGCTGGTTTGTATTTTTCTAAAAGAGCATTAATTGATTCCTTCACACCCTCATCAAGTTCATATCTATCAGAACTTAATTCTCTCAGCTTCTGACGAGTCTCATTTGAAATCCCATTTTTTTTCTCTGAGAATTTTTCAACAACACTAAATACACTATCAAAATGCCCAAAGTCTATTTGTTCGTAAGCTCTAGATAAAACTGAATCAAAAGCTAGTTTTGAATGCGTTTCATCGTCTGAAATCGCTATTGAAGATAGTTTTTCAGTAACCTTTTTAAAATATTCATTTATTTCTTCTCTCGAAGGGCTATGAATATCAACCTTTCTTTTTGAATCACCAGATTGAATTCTACCTGTAAAGCTACCCCACTTTAAAGCTCGTTCATAGGCATTAATAATAATTGAAGACATCCCATTTTCTTCTTCTATTTCTTCTAATACTTGTAAGCGATCTTCTAAACTCAAACAAGTTTCAGATAAACAAACTTGAAATAAAGCAACAAACTCAATGTAAGCCGAATTTTGAAGATCACTATCACCATTCGCTAACCCATATAACAACTTGAAAGAATCATTTGCTGTTTCAGGATGAAGACATAACTTTAGTATTGTATCAACAGTATATCTATCCGTACTATGAAAATTAAAAAAATCTATCATAATCTTTCTATTTTAGACTTTATTGCTTCTTGCGCTACACTAGGAAAATAATCTGCTAATAAATTAACAAATTGACCACCATCATTGGTATTAATGAAACTACTATCCTTTAAAACACCTTCTTT
>CALSTV010000003.1 GCA_943789365.1 uncultured Flavobacteriaceae bacterium
AACAATTGCTAGTTTAGCTCTTTTCTTTTTTGTGAAAAGACCCTCCCGTCTACTGGTTTTCTAATTGTATCGCAACCTATGATGTTTGCCTGCAATTAGCTTAAAATTTAAACAACAAATAAAAAGAAGTATCAGTACCGTTGTAATTATCTTAGTGAGTGTTCTTGGGCTTGCACAAAATAGCCAAATAGATTCCTACGAACCAAATGAAATATTTCCTAATTCGCCCACAGCTTCAGAACTAGGTAAATTTGGTAGTTATCCGGTTAACTTATCCACTGGACTTCCTCAAATTGAAATTCCTTTATACACCATTAAATCCGGAGATTTGGAAGTCCCAATTCGTTTAAAATACCATGCATCAGGAATAAAGGTAAACCAGCGATCTTCATGGGTAGGTTTAGGTTGGTCATTAGACACCAGCGGATTAATTAGTTTAGAAGTGAGAGACACTCCGGATGAACTGGAACCAGAACCTTATGACCTACCTGATATTAGTGAAATAGAAACTGTTGTTGAAGACTATCCTTATAGTTTTGAACACCCATTAATAAAATGGGTTACAAACTATTCGTGGGTAAAAGATGTCTATCATATTAATCTTCCTACTGTACAAGCCTCTTTTTTTAAAAGTTCCAATGGTATTTTGACATTTCCTCCTAACTCGTGTCAGGTAATCGAAAAGAAATCACTAAACGATAACTTTCTCTTTAAAATTGTTGACAAAAAAGGAATACACTATTTTTTTAATGACAAAGAGAGAAGCGAGCTTTCAAAATCCAGCAGTTCTCAAGGAGAAGATTATCATATTTATGATAAGAAATATACGAGCGCATGGCTGTTGAGTAAAATAGTAGATACAAAAGGAAATAGTCTTGATTTTACTTACGGAAATGAATACAATGTTAAAAACAGAGGTGAAAATCATTCAATTTCTTATACATGGGAAAGCAGGATTATCGGTATGATGTTGACCCAAGTTCAAACTGCGAAAGTAGATCCGATTAAAAAATCGTTTTCCGAATCTTATAGTTATTCTAATAAACTTCAACAAATAGACTTTCCAAACGGTAGAATTATTTTTGTTACAAATACGGATGCCAATTATGATGGGGTAGACAATGGTGACGGTATTTATTTGGATAAAATCGTAATTGAAAAAGGAAATAACATTTCTGGATTTAGCACCTTTAAAATTTTTGATTTTAACTATTCAATTACCGGTGAGCCTTTGAATAATTTTACCACGAGTTTTCAGGATAAATACCGGTTTAAATTAGATAACATATTAGAATACTCTGGTCCGGAATTTGTCAAAGAAATTGCAAAGTTTGACTATTCGGAAATTCAACTTCCTCCACCCAATAGTTATAAATTAGATTTCTTTGGATACTTTAACAATCAGAGCAACGGAAATTTAATTCCCAAGCATTCAAATGTGTTTTTTAGTATTGCTGGAAAGACTCCAACTAAACATATTGTTGGATCGGCCAATAGGTTTATTAATCCGAATAAAATGCAAGCCGGAATTCTAAAAAAGATAACCTACCCAACAAAAGGCAGCACATTGTTTGAGTACGAACCTAACTCTTTTTATGGTCAAGACTTTTTCTCAATGACCCTAGAGGACAGATATATAAATCCTGTTTCCCTTAGTCTTCGAGGAGAGGGTGACGGCAGAAATCGTCCACCATCTCCAGATGTTTTTCCTCCTATTCTAGTAGATGGAGAGCTACCTTACGCAATTCAGAGTAAAAGTTTTGAGTTAGCCTCAGATAAAAGTATCGAAATTGTTGGCGCTATAAATTGTCATCAATGTGATTATAAAAACAAATATGCTTTTGCAAATATTCTTGTTCTAAACAACGGAACAGAAAAGTTAAATATCACGGAGAACGTAACGTATTACGGAAAGGAAATTGACAAGCGAGTTTCATTAGAACCAGGAGACGTACATATAATCTTATCAGTCTATGGTGACGATCTTTCGGCGTATTTGGAGACATTCTATTACAAACAAGATTATGACTATTTGGAAGAAAACGTTCAAGGTTATGGGTTGAGAATTAAGAGTATTACAAACTACGATGAGGAAGGTCAATTTCTAAATCAAAAAGAATTTGAATACACCGTGCCAAATTCCACTAACTCTAGTGGTAGAATGACTAATAAAGATCAAGAATTCAACTTAAAAGCCCAAGATTTTTATTCAGTTTCTGTGTCTAGGGGCTGTAGTTACCCTCAAATAGGCCCCGATATCACCGTTCGAAAAACTGGGAGCCTAAGTTCATCTTCTAGATTAGGCGTTGAAAATAATAGTATTTCTTATGAATATGTAACCGAAATAGAAAAAGATGTTCAGGGCAATACAAATGGAAAAACTATGTATCATTATAGTTTTCTTTCCGATAAGTATTACGAACTAGATAAGGGAGCTATTAGAAATAACAACAGTTATTTAAGAGGGCAATTATTAGAAAAAAAGGTTTACAAAAAAAATGGAAATCTTCTATCTAAAACAAATAATTATTTTTCAAATCATTTAAACCTAAGGTCAGAAAGAAGGGAGTTTAAAGCCTATCTTCTCGCTTCAGGGCACAGCAGCGTTGAGCAGGTTGATTGCATTCCATATTCTGTACCTTCCTTACCACTGAGCTTTAGGTTTTATGACGTAATTGTAAGAAAATATTGGAATAAAAAAGACAGCACTTCTACTACCAACTACTTTTATGATAAACACCACAGTTTAAGTGATTCTTTGGTCAAAACTCAAAAATTTACATACAATGCAAACAATCAAGAAATTGCGGATTAAACTATCACGAATTCCAGAGGAGAGCTTATTGAGAATTCCTATTTATACGCACATGATTTAGGTGATCAAACTTTATTAGATGCCAATAGAATCTCAGTTCCTATTGAGATCAAAAAGAAAAAGAATGGGGAACTTATACGTCATCAAAAAACGGACTACACCTGGTTTGATGATTTGTATTTACCTGAGGAAATATTCGTTAAAAAAGGTGGCATTATAGACGAAACAACCGATAGAAAAATTGTATTTGATCGTTATGATTCGATAGGGAACCTAATCGAGTACCATCATGAAAACAGCGAGCCTATTGCCGTCATATGGGGCTATAATAATCAATATCCGATTGCAAAAATTGAAAACTCAAATAGTGCTGACATTGGTAGTTTTGTCTCGAACTTACAAACACTCAGTGATGCGGATACTGATGAAATTTCAGAAACTCAATTAAGAGCTGCCTTAGCTTCTTTACAAAACGAAACCATCCTCGAAAACGCCCAAATGACCTATTACACCTACGACCCCCTTATAGGCGTTACCAGCATTACCGACCCCAAAGGAGAAACCACCTATTATCATTACGATGAATTTAACCGTTTACAAGTTGTAAAAGATGCGGAAGGCAATGTTTTGAGTAAAAACGAATACCATTATAAAAATTAAAAGTAGTTATGAGAAAATTGTATATATTTTGTGGGGTCGTAATTTTACTTTATCCACGCTCCTATGCTCAGATAATAAGCGATTTAGTAAATCGAGTACCGCACATCATATTCTATATAGATGGAGATAGAGACGGTTATGGAGACCCTTCCACGAGACGTATAACCCAAGGGATGTATCCAGATTACGTTCATTATTGGGTGTTTAACGGACTTGATTGTGACGACACAAATTCCGATATCAATCCGCAAACCAACTGGTACAGAGATCTTGATGGCGACGGCTATGGAAATGAAAACCAATCTATCGTACAATGTGTACAGCCCGAAAATTACGTTTCTAACCAATTAGATTGCGACGACACAAATTCCAATATTCATAACGAGAGAGCCTGGTTTTTCGATGGTGACCACGATGGTTTTGGTAATCCAGAGGACATAATAACTCAATGTACACAACCCGATGGCTATGTTTCCAATGCCTCAGATGTATGTCCGGATTATGCCAGCTTTGAGAATAATGGATGCTCAGCATTTGGTAATGAAAATTATATACATACCACTACTTACTTAAATGCATTTTCTGAAGCCCAATTGTCAACTATATCTGCATCCGACAAACTGGAAAACATCACGTACTTCGACGGACTCGGACGCCCAAAACAGCAAATAGCCATTGGACAAAGTCCCACAGGAAAAGACATCATCACCCCAATATTGTATGATGCATTTGGACGCCAGCCCAAAGACCATTTGCCTTATGTGCCCGGTGACACCAACAATGGCGCATTTAGAACAGGCGACCAAGAAGCAGTTCTGCAAAGCTATTATAGTGGGTTACATCCAAACGATTTTACCGAAGGCATTGCCGCTTCCAACCCTTTTTCCGAAAAAGTATTGGAAGCCTCTCCCCTCAACCGGGTGTTGGAACAAGCCGCTCAGGGAACCGACTGGGCAGTTGGTAACGGACATACCATAAAATTTGACTACCAAACCAACAGCACTGAAGAAGTACGCCTTTTTGAGGTAGCGTTGACCAATACTTACGAACCCACGCTTATTGAAACAGGTTTCTACAACTCCGGAGAACTCTATAAAACCATCACCAAAGATGAAAACCACGACGGTACCAGCACAAAAAACCATACCATCGAGGAGTTTAAAGACAAACAGGGACGTGTCATTTTAAAACGAACCTATGCTTCGACAGGCTCAGCACAAGTTGAAGCACATGATACCTATTATGTCTACGACGATTTTGGAAACCTGAGCTATGTAATCCCACCTTTAGTAAACACGTCAGATGGCATATCGAACACGGAGCTTGCCGAAGCGTGTTACCAGTACCAATACGATGCTCGTAACAGATTAATCATAAAAAAAATCCCAGGTAAAGATGAGGAATATATCGTTTACGACACATCAGACCGACCGGTACTGACACAGGATGCCAATTTAAGAGCGAACAACCAATGGCTCTTTACCAAATATGATGTATTCGGCAGGGTGGTTAATACCGGAATTTATACACATGACAATGCGCAAGACCAAGCACAAATGCAAGGCATCCTCGATGCTTTTTATACCCTTGCGGTCAACGACCCGATTCCCAATCTTTACGAAGGCAAGGTGACTTCAGGAAGCGGCTATGACAACAGCTATTACAGCAACCAAAGTTTTCCGGTAAGCAATATCGAAATCCTTACCATCAACTATTTTGACGATTACCATTTTGATACCGCCGGCTTGACTTTGCCTATCTCCGTCTTAGACCAACCCGTAACCACCCGTACCAAAACACTGGCTACGGGCTCTAAAATAAAAGTACTGAACCCAAGCCCTGAGGCTCTCGAAGGGTGGATTACGACAATCAACGCCTATGACGAAAAAGCACGTCCCATATATACTGCCAGCCATAATGCCTACCTGGAAACCACCGATATCGTAAAAACCCAACTCGACTTTGTTGGGAAAGTAGACCAAAGCATTAGTATGCATTCCAAAACAGGACAAGACGACATTGTGGTGCAAGACGAATTTACCTATGACCACAGCGGCAGAGCGCTAAGCCATACCCAAGCCATTGCCGACTCAGAAACGAGCCTTTTAAACGCAGTTCCCGAAAACCTTGAATTGGACGGAACTAGCCATACTGACCAGCCCATTTCGGCCACGCATTCCATAATACTCAAACCTGGCTTTACAGCAACGCCTGGTTTTCATGCCAGCATAAGTCCAGAGACACCTAATACGGTTGCCAAAGAATTGATAAGTTTCAATAGCTATGATGAACTGGGACAGCTACAAAGCAAAAAAGTGGGTGGAGCGGTTTCTGCCGAGCTAGCAAATTCAGCAGGTTTGCAGACCATTGATTACAAATACAATATTCGTGGTTGGCTAAAAAACATCAATGAAGACACCAACGCAGACAATGACTTGTTTGACTTTAGTCTGGCGTATAACAACCCAACATCGGGAACAGCGTTGTTTAATGGAAATATCAGTCAGACCCGCTGGAGTACGCTTTCAGAAAACACTACCCCCAACCCTGTTAGCAACAGCTACAGCTATACTTATGATGCGCTAAACAGAATTACCGCTGCGGTTGACAATACCGGACATTACAATTTAAATTCCATAGGCTACGATCAGAACGGCAATATTCTAAGCTTAAGCCGACAAGGGCATACCGACAATACGGCTTCTAATTTTGGATTGATGGATGATTTGGTGTACACTTATGACACTGGCAACAAATTGTTAAGCGTAACAGATAGCGGTACCACAGCGACAGGTTTTAAAGACAACAACACGGTTGGAGATGATTATTCGTATGACGCCAACGGCAATATGACCGAGGATAAAAACAAACGGATAACTAATATAGATTACAATTATTTAAACCTACCCACAAAAATTGACATTAGTTACGGAGGAAGTTCAAATATTCGCTATATTTATGATGCGCTAGGAACAAAACTATCAAAACAAGTGAGCTCCAAATTTGAAATAAGCACTACAGATTACGCAGGTAATTTTGTATATCAAAACAACCAGTTGCAATTCTTCAATCAAGCGGAAGGTTATATACAGCCCGTCATTGCGAGCGATAGCGAAGCAATCCCACAGTATGAATACGTTTACCAATACAAAGACCATTTGGGTAATGTACGTTTGTCCTATATGAATTCAACAGGAGTCTATCAGCGTATTTTAAGCAATCGTTTTACGGAAGATCTGGAAGGTTGGTTGGAAAATACGAATGCCAATAATTCTCTGGAAAATGGTCGTTTAAAATCGGAAGTACAGCTGGCTTGGTCTGGTGTAAAGCACTATTTAGATGGCTTTTACCACCACCGCTGGTGAGGCATTGAAACGTCAAAGTAGTTTTTGACAAGGGGAACACCCAGTCCAATGTACGCCTCTATCTGAATGAAAGAGACCCGGATGGCAACCATGTTGCTTATAACGTCCGAACCTACGATTTACAAACAGGCACCTCAGAATTTAGTTATACCCCGAGTACTACCGGAAACAGCATCATTTTCCGTATTGACAAAGACAATACACATACGGATACAGAAACCTATTTTTACTTGGATGCCGTAAGTCTGGTTCAAGGGGAGTTGGAGATTGTAGAGGAATCGAACTATTATCCTTTTGGTGGCTCTCACAAAGGTTACAATAATGTAGTAAATGGAGTGCATCATCCTTACGGTTTTAACGGTAAAGAAGAACAGAATGAGTTAGGTTTAGAGTGGTACGACTTTGGAGCGAGAAATTATGATAAATGGTTAGGGCGTTGGATGAACATAGACCCTTTAGCTGATAAGATGCGAAATAACTCACCATACAATTACGCATTTAACAATCCAATTCTTTTTGTTGACCCAGATGGAATGTTCCCGATTATTATACATATTAGAAGTTTTGCACCATTTAAAAACTTTGGTCCCGGAATGGTTTGGAGTGGAGACAACAGAGGATTTAGTACAAGTTCAGGTGTGACATCAAGATTACATCAAATATCAAATTACGAAACTGATACAGGAGTTTTTTCACACGAAGCAAGAGGAGCTTTTTCTTCAAGTAGTTATGGAGCTTGGGCGTATTCAGATGGATATTTAGATAATTTTTCTTCAGGAAATAATTTGAATACACATATGTATGGTAACAATGATGCTGTTTTTCCTGCTGGTGCATTTGGTCCGATGAATATTATTCCTTACGATGGAGGACCTACTTGGGATATTGATGTGCATACTAACTTAGATATAGATGTTTCTGATATTGATGGAGGAAATCAACTATTGTCAATTAGCGGTCAGATTAGTGGGGATGAATTCCCTAATGCAGAAGCCTATGTAAGTGATGCAAATGGTAATTCTGTCTTTTTAGGAGTATTTGTTACACAATCAGGACCACAAGAAGGACCAACGATGACTTTGTTTGGAGATAAGAACAACCCAATGATGAACATAAATATGGGAATTGAAACTGATAAAAACGGAATTTTCACAGGAGTAAGAGTTGGAGATAAGACCATTTCTATTGACGAGTGGAATAAAAACTCAAGTGGACCAATGAGTGTTGATGAGTTTAAAAATAAATACGGCGATTATTACAATCAATTATTTGGCGACAACTAATAATTAGAAAATGAACAACATAAAAAAACTAAAATACTTTGTCATTTTAATCTGTGTTTGTAGCTGTGCACAACAAAAAGCAGAAGATACGGTTCGGTTAATCCCAGAAGGATATATAGGTTCTGTTTTGGTTATCTTCAATCAAGAGAATGGAGAGCCTAAAGAATACGAAGAGGGCAAACGGATTTATAGAATCCCCGAAAATGGGGTTCTAAAAACTCAATTTGAACCAAATTATGGAATGCAAAATCATCAATTCTTTTATGTAGATAAAAAAAGGAGTAGAACTGAGATACCATTTGTTGTGGTGCAAGATGAAGAAGCATTAAATCAGATTAAAGATAATGATAAAACATATGCTTATTGGGAACATGCATTAGGGGAGGTTAGAAATTTTGACCCTAAAACGAATGAATTATTATCGATTAAGCAACCTGCAAGAACATTTTATATTGGCAACCTAAAGGACATAGATAAAGAACATCGGGAGCAATTAAACTTTACATTTAAACATCATAAATAACAACGATAATTATAGATGATACAAACCACCTTTAGCGAGGTGGTTTTTATGCGTAAGTTTTTTTGGTTAATGTAGTAACCCCGATAACACTGTACCAACAGACTTTGGACTGATGGACGATTTGGCTTATGCCTATGACAGCGGCAATAAGCTCTTGAGCGTAAAGGACACTGGAACAACAACTACTGGTTTTAAAGATGGAAATACCGTAGACGATGATTACATATACGACACCAACGGCAATATGACTGAGGATAAAAACAAGGGCATCACTGCCATTTCTTACAATCATTTAAACTTGCCTATACAAGTTTCGTTTGGAAGCAACAATATTTCCTATATTTACGATGCAACAGGCATAAAACTAGCAAAAGTGGTCAACGAAAACAGCAATACTATCACAACCCAATACGCAGGAAACTATGTGTATAAAGAAGGTGTGTTGGAGTTTTTTAATACCCCTGAGGGCTACGTCATTGCGAGTCCTTCGACAAGCTCAGGACAGGCTGCCGAGCTAAGCTATATTTACCAATACAAAGACCATTTGGGCAATGTGCGTTTGTCCTATATGAATTCAACTGGAGTCTATCAGCGTATTTTAAGCAATCGTTTTACGGAAGATCTGGAAGGTTGGTTGGAAAATACGAATGCCAATAATTCTCTGGAAAATGGTCGTTTAAAATCGGAAGTACAGCAGGCTTGGTCTGGTGTAAAGCACTATTTAGAGGATTTTACAACCACTGCTGGTAAAACATTGAAAGTCAAAGTAGTTTTTGACAAAGGAAATACACAGTCCAATATACGCCTCTATCTGAATGAAAGAGACCCGGATGGCAACCATGTTGCTTATAACGTCCGAACCTACGATTTACAAACAGGTACCTCAGAATTCAGTTACACCCCGAGTACTACCGGAAACAGTATCATTTTCCGTATTGACAAAGACAATACACATACGGATACCGAAACCTATTTTTACTTGGATGCCGTAAGTCTGGTTCAAGGGGAGTTGGAGATTGTAGAAGAATCGAACTATTATCCTTTTGGACTTCTTCATAAGGGGTATAATAATGTCGTGAGTGCTAGTGGGAATGCGACTGCGCAGAAATATAAATTTGGTGGCAAGGAATACCAAGAAGAATTAGGTTTAGAATGGTACGACGTAACTGCAAGAAATTACGATCCTGCTTTGGGTAGGTGGATGAATTTAGATCCATTATCTGAAACATTTTATGAATGGTCTCCATACAATTATTCTTACAATAGTCCTATACGATTTAATGACCCTACAGGTTTAGGACCCGAGGATTGGGTAGAAGATAAGAACGGCAATGTGTATTGGGATGAAAATGCTACATCACAAGAAACTACAAAAACAGGAGAAACTTATTTAGGTAAGAATGTTCTTGTAGGTACCCACAATAGAGATGAGAATGGAAATGAAGCTATTAATACTGCTACTTTTGATTTGTATTTAGAAAGTGATAAAACAGGTCCATCCGCTACAATCGAAGGTAATACAGTTCCAGCTGATACAGAAAACCACGGAACTTTAAAAGAAGGTTTGTATGAGGCTAGTTCTCAAGGGAGAGCAAGCAAATTGGCGAAAGGTATCGACGATAAGGCGGTTATTATTAATGAAGGAAGTGAAGTTCCTACTACTACTGGGAAGAATCCAAATAACCCTAATTCTGATAATCTTACAGGCGTATTTATACATTCTGGGAATAAAAATTACAAAAGGCTTACATATAATAAAAAAGGTGGAGGGACAGGAAATATTTCTGAAGGATGTCAAACAACTGGTTGTGGGCAAGGATCAAGGGCAAAACATGATGCATTTATGAATGCTGTTGGTAGGAATTTTAAAGGAAAGTATTATCTAAGATCAAACCCTAATAAATAATTATATGAAACAATTTGTTATTCTATTTATGTTTTTGACCATTAGTTGTTCAACTAATAAAATCAATGAAATCTCTAATTCTAAATGGGAATGGAAATTAGATAAACACTGTGTAAATTTTTTAGAGTTTGAAGAAGAGAAATATTATGAATACAATTGTGAACTTGGAGAAAAATGGAGTGGAAGATATTATACGGTTGGAGATACAATTTTTCTTAATGAGCCTGCAATGACAAGTGATGTGCCTAAACAAGGGAAACCAGTATTAAATGTTTTTAAAATGATAATTATTCCTAATAAAGGATTAGCAACAGTATATAGTAAAATTTGGATTAATGATGGATGGGATGAAAAGTATTTTGATGAACCAAAAACTTTTTACACTCTTGTGGGTAAAATGAAAACTTAATAAAACAAAGGGATTGGAGACCATAGAAGAAAGAAACTACTACCCTTTTGGACTTGAACATAAAGGATACAATAATATTGTGAGTGCTAGTGGGAATGCGACTGCACAGAAATATAAATTTGGAGGAAAAGAATACCAAGAAGAATTAGGTTTGGATTGGTATGATGTGTCTGCAAGAAATTATGATCCTGCTTTGGGTAGGTGGATGAATTTAGATCCTCTTGCCGAAATGATGCGAAGACACTCGTCCTTATAATTTTGCATTTGATAATCCGATATACTTTATTGATCCTGATGGGATGATGCCTTTTGGTCCTATTAATCCTACTGGAACAGCTATAACGGTAAACAAAATAGTTAATAGAGTTGTTAGTTTTTTAAAGGGCTTGATTATACTGATAATAGTTCTTCTACACCAAGTGTTTCTGGAGTAAGTGGTGGTCATAATATGGCTAGACCAAATGATGGAACTCCTACTCACAATGTTAATCATGATGATTTTGGAGGTACTAGAAGTAATGGAGGAACAGCATCTAAAGTTTTAAAAGGAGTTAAAAATGTATCAGATGCTTCTCAAATAGGAACTGAAGTTATGAATTCTAATGACAAAAGCACTAATAATGGAACTATAGATTCGAATAATAAAGATGGAGACACTACTAAATCGAGTGATGAAAAAGATCAAACAATTACTAAAACTGTTATAGCAAAGAATTTTACCGCATCCATGGACGGTACAGCAATAGATTCAACAGAAACAGAAGTCAAATTTACGGGTGATCACGAAAAAGTTCAAAAACAAGTGGATTCCACAAAACAAGTTTCCGATTCACAGAGAAAAACAGCTAATTTCTTCTACAATCGGCAACTAATTTTATTAAACTTTCAATTATATGTATATCGTCAATAGTATTGTTTTATTCTTGCGATAAAGAGAACTATAAAAAAGAGTTTTATTCAGATGGAACTTTAAAATCAAAAAGTTCAAATAAATGATAAAGGGTGTTCTTAATGGTCTTTATGAAGCATATTATAAGAATGGTCAAACTAAAATAGCAGGAACTGTAAGGAATAACTTAAAGTTAGGCTGGTGGGATACTTATGATTCATTAGGTCATATCTCATCAAAAAAAGAGTATTTGATATTCAGAGATAGTACGTATAAAAATCAATCTATTTTTTACGATAAAACAGGGGAGCATCAAAAATGATGTTAGTTCTTTTTACAAAATAGAACTACCTGATACTATAACACTTGGTAAAAATATAGGAAGAATACATTACAATTCTAATTTTCTAAAAACAAAAGAGGAAGTTTTTACAAGTTATTATAGATAATCAATATTCTGATTCTGAAATTAGAAAAGATACTTTTGTAGAAGATTTTACCAATACAAGGTTTGGGTGTTTTTGCTCATAAAATCGGAACAAAAAAAAATAACGGGAACTATTATTGAAAAGCTCATATATGTTACTGAAATCAATAAAGATTCATCTGAATTGATTATAAAAAACCATAAAAAGTATTTTGAAAAGACAGTCTATGTAAAAGACGCTTTATAAATTAATTACTCATGATTAAAAAACACTATGGACTACCTACTAAATTTGGTACAAATCATTAAGCCACATTCATAAAATTATTAATTCTGATTTCTAGTTCTTTTTCAGCTGGAGTTTTATATCCAATTGATAAATGTATTCTTTTGTAATTATACCAATTTATATAGCTTTTAATTGTTTCAAATGCTCTGTAAGCTTCCCCAAAAACCGAACTGTTTATAAGTAGAAAAATAATCTTAACTTTAAACAGTAATTATGAGAAAAAGTAAATTTAGTCCACAACAAATAGCTTCTATTCTAAAGGAGTTTGATCACGGGAAATCTATTTCAGATATTTCCAGAGCGCATGGTATTAGTTCTGCTACCTTTTATAAGTGGCGTTCTAAGTATGCAGGTATGAATTCTAAAGAGCTTAAAAAGCTAAAAACTTTAGAAGAGGAGAATCGTAGACTCAAACAAATGTATTCAAGTTTGGCTTTAGATCATCAGCTAGCAAAAGAGATCATTGAAAAAAAGCTATAAAGCCCTACCTGAAACGGCTTCTGGTCAAAGAGTTTATTGATTATGGCATAAGTAGGGCGTGCCGTATTTTAAATCTGAGTAAAAGTGTTTATTATTACCAGCCATTAGTCAAAGAGGATTCAGAAATTGAATCGGCTTTAAAAGAAAAGGCAGAACAACACTCAGAAGAAGGGTTTTGGAAAGCTTATAATCGTTTGCGCAATGAAGGAAAGCCATGGAATCATAAACGAGTATACCGAGTTTATAAATCCTTAGGGTTGTCTTTGCGTAGAAAGGCAAAAAAGAGACTGCCAGCACGCGTAAAAGAACCTTTGGAGGTTCCTAAAGAATTAAACCATACATGGAGTATGGATTTTGTTACCGATGTATTAGACAACAGTAGACGCTTTAGAGGTTTTAATGTTATTGATGATTATAATAGAGAAATCCTTTTTATAGAGATAGATTATTCTTTGCCTAGTAATCGCATCCTTTGGGTCCTGAATCATTTGATACATAAAAGAGGTAAGCCAAAGCGCATCAGAATGGATAACGGACCAGAATTCATAGCAAACATAACATCTCAATGGAGTACTATGCACGAAATAGACTTTAAATATATACAACCAGGTAAACCCACTCAAAATGCTTTTATAGAAAGATTTAATGGAAGTTATAGGCGAGGTGTTTTGAATAAATACATTTTTGAAAATTTAGATCAAGTAAGAGCGCAAACTCAAATTTGGATGAATGACTATAATCATTACCGCCCACATGATGCTTTAGGTAAAATACCACCAATTAAGTACGCCGAAAAAAAACGCGTCGCTGCCGCTGGGCTCATTTTAAAATAGATTGGTTTAAATATTTATAATGAAGATAAACCAATTTATTTTAAAACGTAAAAAAGTATATATTTGGAAAATCAAACAGTTCTAATTAAGGGAAGCTTACACTACCTTTTATAAGTGGCGTTCTAAGTATGCAGGTATGAATTCTAAAGAGCTTAAAAAGCTAAAAACTTTAGAAGAGGAGAATCGTAGACTCAAACAAATGTATTCAAGTTTGGCTTTAGATCATCAGCTAGCAAAAGAGATCATTGAAAAAAAGCTATAAAGCCCTACCTGAAACGGCTTCTGGTCAAAGAGTTTATTGATTATGGCATAAGTAGGGCGTGCCGTATTTTAAATCTGAGTAAAAGTGTTTATTATTACCAGCCATTAGTCAAAGAGGATTCAGAAATTGAATCGGCTTTAAAAGAAAAGGCAGAACAACACTCAGAAGAAGGGTTTTGGAAAGCTTATAATCGTTTGCGCAATGAAGGAAAGCCATGGAATCATAAACGAGTATACCGAGTTTATAAATCCTTAGGGTTGTCTTTGCGTAGAAAGGCAAAAAAGAGACTGCCAGCACGCGTAAAAGAACCTTTGGAGGTTCCTAAAGAATTAAACCATACATGGAGTATGGATTTTGTTACCGATGTATTAGACAACAGTAGACGCTTTAGAGGTTTTAATGTTATTGATGATTATAATAGAGAAATCCTTTTTATAGAGATAGATTATTCTTTGCCTAGTAATCGCATCCTTTGGGTCCTGAATCATTTGATACATAAAAGAGGTAAGCCAAAGCGCATCAGAATGGATAACGGACCAGAATTCATAGCAAACATAACATCTCAATGGAGTACTATGCACGAAATAGACTTTAAATATATACAACCAGGTAAACCCACTCAAAATGCTTTTATAGAAAGATTTAATGGAAGTTATAGGCGAGGTGTTTTGAATAAATACATTTTTGAAAATTTAGATCAAGTAAGAGCGCAAACTCAAATTTGGATGAATGACTATAATCATTACCGCCCACATGATGCTTTAGGTAAAATACCACCAATTAAGTACGCCGAAAAAAAACGCGTCGCTGCCGCTGGGCTCATTTTAAAATAGATTGGTTTAAATATTTATAATGAAGATAAACCAATTTATTTTAAAACGTAAAAAAGTATATATTTGGAAAATCAAACAGTTCTAATTAAGGGAAGCTTACACTCGTAAATGAGTTTTAAACTTGCCTATACAAGTATCGTTTGGAACCGAAACTATTTCCTGT